>BOKM01000002.1 GCA_016860985.1 Patescibacteria group bacterium
CCCTTGCTCATCAAGGCTTCGAGATACTCTCGATCTACTGGACTGAGTTGTATGTGTTGTTTGTTCATCTGGCTATTTTCTACCAGATGCTCGCTTTTGTCAAAAACTTAATTTACGATGTACTAAATGGTTTTCTCGGCAAATTTATAGGTTAGAATTCTTCCTGAACCAAACAGGAGGAACCCATGCGACCAGCAGTAAAACTTAGATCTTTAACAACCGAAGAAGAAACCGAAATTCGCCGAATAGCAGCCTCACGTAAAGAGGCATATCGATTAGTCCAACGAGCGAAGGTGATTGTTGCCATGCTGGAAGACCCCAGCCTCCGTGCTACCCAAGCAGGCCTGCGGGTTGGTTTCAGGGGAAGCCAATCTGGGTTAACCTGGGTCAAGCGGTTTAATGAAAAGGGTTTGGTGGGTTTGGAAGACAAACCCAAACCTGGGCGTCCACCAACCCATGACCAAAAAGTACGCAGCGCCTTGATTAGCCTGGCCCAACAGAAACCGGATACGCTGGGATACCCATTCAAGCTATGGACGCTGGAGCGATTGCAAACAGCCTTCAAAGAACGGCAAGGAGTGCATTTATCCGACTCAACCATTTGGGAATGGGTCGAAGGCGAGGGGTTCAAATGGAAACGCCAGCAGAGTTGGTTCCACGAAGCCGAGAAACATGATCCGGAGTTCGTGGAAAAAAGGGGAGCATCATAACGGCTTACCTGACGCCGATTCCCCGTACCCGGGTGATCTGTGTGGATGAAATGGGGCCGATTGCGGTCAAAACCTATCCTGGAGAAGAATGGAAGACGGGTCCAAACCGGGCGGTTTTTGAACCCGATTATGGGCGGCGTGGAAAGTTGTGGGTGCATGGCGGATTTGAGCCAGCCACGGGACAAGCCGTCACATTGCTCAGTCCTGGAAGGGATAGCGCCAGTCACATTCAACTGCTGGAGAAGATCATGCTTACTTTTCCAGCCGACCGGTGGTTGATCATTGAAGATAACTTGTCCATCCATATCAGTCGGCAAGTCAAGCTGGCTTTGTCCGCCTGGCCTGAAATGCAGTTGCAGTTCATCCCAAAGTATGCTTGCTGGTTAAACCTGATTGAGCCGTGGTGGAAGCAATTGCGCTCCCTGGCGCTGAAAGGGCATCGTTTTGAGAACCTAGATGAACTGACCCAAGCCTTGAATGACGGTCTGGATTACTGGAACAAACATTGTCATCCTTATATCTGGAAAAAACGACCTCAAGAGCAGATCCCATTACTAGGCGGCTTCGGTGTTCAAATTCGGCCTGATAGCATCGCTATTTAGCGAGAGAACCATTTAGCGGCAAAGCTGTTACGCCTTGTCCAAGCGGTAAGGTGATGTTTCCTGAGTGAATCACATAGCCTGGCAAGGCTTTACTCTTGAAATCTCGTTGAAAGGCAAGGATTTCTTTTGCCATTTCAGGTCGCGGTGTTTCGGAAAGTTTGATTTCCATTGGAATAAGACCAGACTGTGTTTCAATGA
>BOKM01000003.1 GCA_016860985.1 Patescibacteria group bacterium
GGTTCTGCCGCAAACTTTGGCCAATCGGCAAGGGCATATTTTGGGCGTTTCTCTTTGGCGTCAAAATGAAAAACGGGATTTCCACTTTTATCATGAATAGTGAAATCTAACTGATTGTACGAAGAAGGGTAGCGCCGCAGTTAAGCGTGGTCAATTTGCCCATTGTTGAGTGAGTTGAAGCAAGGTGGCAGAAGGTCTGCCGCGCTGTTTGGGCAATTTCCAACGGGGAAGCGGAACTCGGAAGTGAAGCAATTCCGCAGGCGTCCACTGATGGTCAGTCAAGCCTGCGGCGATGGCAGGAGTACGTTGCACCCAGCGATGGCCGAAAGAACCAACAGACAGTTTCAAACGCAGGCTTTTGTGGAAGTCACAAAAGTTGTAGAAGCAACCGACCAAATACATGCCTGCCACCAAGGTCTCAGCCTGTTGCGCCAAGTTGCGCGTGCGCCGCGTTAGGGCGCTGATCCTCTGACGAAAGGTGGCATTGAGACGTTCGATGAAAGCGGTATTGATCACGCCTTTTCCTTGAGTGGTTTGGATCAGACGCTCGACCGCATCTTTTGCACCCTGAACAATGCGTCGCTTAACACTCAGGACGCCTTCCATACGCTGTTTGACGACTTGCACAATGGCAATCTCTTGCCAAGCCACCATCTTGCATCGTCCCCTTTCTCCCTCCGAGCGAGGAAACTTGCTCCGAAAGGCAGTCCGAAAGGCGCCGACATAACTGGACAATCCGTCTACCGCCAGCAAGAGTGGACGACACAAAGCCATGCCCTTGATTTTGTCCGCCAAGGCCTGAATCAAATTCAGGTCACGTGTGGGACTAACCACCCCGCCCATCCACAGACGAGGCTGAACCCAAATCGCCAGAGCCATCCAGAATGTGCCTTTCTGCGTCTTGACTTTGATTTCATCCGCTTGCGCTTGCTTCAAGTCATGTACCGTGTTTTCAACCAGATGCTTATGTACCTGCTGACAATGGTTGCCTGCACGAGCGTGCCAATCTCGAACGGTCCGCTCGTCCAATCCAAAGGCGCGAACGATGGCTTGAATGGGGCAGCCGTATGCCAGCAGAATCAACACTTGGATCACCAGCTCAGGCGCATGGCGTAACCGATAGAAAATCGTGCCTTTGGTGACCGTAAACGTTTGTCCGCACACTTGACACACACACCGCTGGTCTTTCTGACTGTGAACTTGGATGTTCCCTTTCCCTTTATGTCCTCTTGCGGGACAATCCATGTTCGGGCAAAATAGTGTTTGTGGGTTCATTGACTCCTCGCTCGATGTGGAAGTCGTACGAGTTTGCCAGTGAACCCATTTTTCCGCAAGATTTACGCACCACCACGTTTTAGTGGGGGGCTACCCGAAGAAGAACCGTCAGTAAATTTTATATTTTTTTAAACCAAATAATTCTTTATCTCTTGTTCGAAAGATTGCTGATTACCATGGCTATTCCATTTTACATTTGTACTTTTAGAAAAAGGACGGCCT
>BOKM01000004.1 GCA_016860985.1 Patescibacteria group bacterium
AACTTCTTGAAAACAATATTCCCATCAGCCAGCTTGCAGAAAAATACTATGTTCACCCCAATGATATATATAACTGGAAGAAAAAGCTTTTTGAAGGAGCAAAAGATATTTTTCAAACAAAAGCAGTAAATAATAAACAAACTACTATTGAACAAAAAAAGATAGAAAAACTTGAATCTAAACTGAGAGACCGGGATGAAGCAATTGCTATTCTGCTTAAAGAAAACATAGATATAAAAAAAAGTATAGATGGGGAAATATGACCGGGCAATGGGTTGAACCGGATATACGAGATAATGTAATTGATTTTATAAATCTCATCAGAGCTAAGGCTGATATTTCTCTTAAAGGAATGATTCGCCTTATAGGAATAAATTACAGTAAATATTATTCCTGGATTGATAGAAAAGGAATCTCTAATAACCATAACGGTAAAACTCCCAGAGGGCATTGGTGCCTTGATTGGGAGAAAGAAACTATTATCAGTTATGCTAAAGATCATCCGGGTGAAGGTTACAGACGGCTTACTTATATGATGATTGATGATAATGCTGCTGCTGTATCTCCGGCTACTACTTACAGAGTTCTTAAAGCAGCAGGGCTGCTTAACAGATGGAATAAAGTTAAACGATCTTCTAAAGGAGATGGCTTTAATCAGCCAGCAGCAGTTCATCAGCATTGGCATACAGATATTAAGTACGTTAATTATCACGGAACGTTTCTGTTTCTTATTTCTGTTATTGATGGTTACTCCCGATATATTGTTCATCACGAGCTTAGGCAGAATATGCAGCAATTTGATGTTCAGATAACCTTGCAGAGAGCTTTAGAAAAATATCCCGGTTATAAACCAAGAATTATTTCTGATAACGGTCCTCAGTTTATTTCCAAAGATTTTGCTGAATATCTGAAGCAAGCTGGATTACAGCACATCAGAACCTCTATTGCATATCCTCAGAGCAACGGAAAGATTGAACGTTACCACAGAACTATTCATCAGGACTGCTTAATGAAATCTTCTTTAATAAATCTTGATGATGCACGTAAACAGATTTCCTCTTATATTGATTACTACAATACTGAACGACTTCACAGTTCGTTGTTTTATTTAACTCCCGAAGATTTTCTGTTTAGCAGAGTTGAAGAAAAATTAGAGCTAAGAGAAATGAAACTTAATGAAGCCAAACTGAAAAGAATTGAGGTAAGAAATGTCAGTTGATTTTCTACCTTACTTAACTAACCAGAAATTCCATTTTCCGCTGAACCAATACA
>BOKM01000005.1 GCA_016860985.1 Patescibacteria group bacterium
GAATCTAATTTTTGAATAGAATCGTTTTGTTGCTGCATTCCTTTTGTAAGGATGGCAATAAATGCATTGTAGTTAAGCGTTTTGAATGATATTTTGGGTATCATCATATTTCCAAGCGAATCGTATTCGGCAGGTTTGGTTGTTTGGCTAACCAATTCGGGCAAAATAGGCTCTATGGCTTGAGCAATAAACCCATATTGTTTTTTAGAAGAGAACTTTAAATTTACTGTATTAGCCGTATCAAAAAAAAAGATTTTGGCTGTAATTTCTCAATAATACCAAGAGCATTAGAAATGGTATCAAGATTAGTTTTATAATTAGCATCAGAAGCTACTAAATAACCTGTGCCCGAATTACCACCCCCATTTACATACACATCTCCATCAAACCAAGCAGCATAAGTTAAAGAACTGGCAAGACCCAATGCGGTTCCATAAACGCCAATATTGGTTTCTGCATTAGTAGCAACATTGTACGAGCCGTATGAACGCGAGTTGGGAATAGGAGTAATCATGTTGGGTTGGGGAGTGTTGCCTAAAAACCATCCACCCGAATTCCAGCGGGTAGCATTACGTGCAGCCCCTAAAACGCCAACATTAAAAGTTTGAGAAGTATCATTATTATTGTTGCATTCTGCCCACACTCCGTAATTGCGAGAGTTAACGATTTTATTTTTATTTTCGAACCTGCCTGCAATGGTAGCAAAATGATTGGTATTTACCGTGTCCTCAATAACTTCTAATTTACCTTTCAGAGGTGTACTGCAAACCACACCTATTGCCACACGATTGTCGCTGGTGTTTTTAATGGTGTTGGAACGGTCGGTAAAATAAAAGTTATGGTCGTTTAAATCGTATTTAGAATCGTAGGGGAGTTTGCTCGATACGGTGTCGGAACAAGAATAGAAGAAACTTTTTCGGTATTTAATTCTTCCCTGTTGTAAGGAGTCCCAAACAAGAATAAAGGGCAGTCCGGTGGTATCTTCTTCTACCCAACGCAAATTTTGTTGCCCGTTTACATCGAGCGAAAGGTTGTGTCTTCTAACCACAGCATGGTTGGGGATGAATGTATTTAAGCCGTTAATATCCCCTCCCTGTGCACTTGTTTTATTGTTGGGTCCAAACACATTGCCAATGCCCACCCGCCCGTTACCTTTAATAACCATGGCTGTTCTAACAATAT